>NZ_JBVJHH010000001.1:529252-540394 GCF_055586905.1 Streptosporangium sp. NPDC048886 | reverse complement strand
CGGCCGCCCAGCCGGTACGGGCGGAGTTCGAACTCGAGCACGACCCGGCCGCCACCGGGCAGGGCACCGGCCAGATCTGGACCGGCGCTGCCGACAATGTCGCCTCCGGTACCCAAGCCTCGGTGACCGTCCCCGACGGGAAGCTGACCGACGGATGGAAGGTGCGCTGGCGGGTCCGGGCGGTCAACACCGCCACCACCGTCGGCTCGCCGTGGTCGGACTGGCAGAACCTGACCGTCGACGTGCCGGACCCGGTCTCCGAACCGGCCGTGGGCGCGCTCCAGGTCACGCCGTCCGAGCAGGTGGACGGCACCACCGTCACCCCCACGCGCACCCCGGCGCTGCTCGCCCAGGTGATCGACCCGGCGGGCAAGCCCCTGCGCGCTGAAGCCGAGGTCGAGCACGACCCGGCCGCCCCCGGGCAGGGCAGCGGCCAGATCTGGGCCGGCAGTGCCGACAACGTGCCGGCCGGCACCCAGGCGAGCCTCATCGTCCCCGACGGGAAGCTGACCGACGGGTGGAAGGTGCGCTGGCGGGCCCGCGCGGTCTCGGCCACCGCCGCCTCCGCCTGGTCGGACTGGCAGTCCTTCACCGTCGGCCTGCCCAGGCCCACCGCCACCGGCCTGGCCGTCACCCCGTCCAAGGTGGTGGACGGCGTGACGGTGACCGATACGCTCACCCCCACGCTGCAGGCCACCCTCACCCACCCGACCGGCCAGGCACTGCGGGCCGAAGCGGAGATCGAGCACGACCCCGCCGCGCCCGCCGGGCAGGGCACCGGCCAGATCTGGACCGGCAACGCGGACAACATCGCCTCGGGCACCCAGGCGAGCCTCATCGTCCCCGACGGGAAGCTGACCGACGGGTGGAAGGTGCGCTGGCGGCTGCGCGCGGTCGCCGGTGACGTCTCCTCGGCCTGGTCGGACTGGCAGCAGGTCACCGTCGACGTCACCCAGCCCGGCGAGGAGCCCCTGGCGCAGACCACCGGACCGGTGATCCGCACCGACCAGAGCTTCACCGTCGCCGCCTGGCTGCGATGGAGCGACAAGGACGGCGACTACACCGTGGCCGAGCAGCGAGGCGCCCACCAGGCGCCCTTCCGGCTCGGCAATACTGCCGACCACGGCCTGGTGTTCACTCTCACCAACACTGACGCTGCCGATGCGACGGCCGAGGGTGTTCTGTCCGAGGTCGAACCACCCGTCGGCGAATGGTTCCACCTAGCGGGCGTGTACGACGCCACGGCCAAGACCGCCTCGCTGTACCTCAACGGAACCCTCGTCAAGACCGCCCCCGTTGGCTTCACGACGTGGAATGCGGACACCGCCATGACGCTCGGCAGCAGGATGCGGGGCGACCTCGACGAAGCTCAGATCTATCAGCGGTCATTCGACGCCGCCGAGATCGCCGCTCTGCTGACGGCCCCGGCCGCTCGGAAGGAGTCCTCGGCGGCGCCCACGTCGGCGGCGGCGTTCAACTACAACTTCAACTACGAGCACATTGATCTGCAGGACTGCAAGGACACCGGGGGATTCGACTACAAATACTTCCAGGCGCGCATCCAGCAGAAGCCCTATGTCTCCTGCTGGTCTGCCTATCTCTACGTCCAGGACTTCGAAGAAGACCCGATCAGCAGGACCATGAAGAAGGCCGCGACGAAATCCAACATCTACTCGTACCTGATCAAAAAGTTCGGCAGCGCGATCTTCGAGGATGACGACCAGTTTAGGTTCCGGGCCACCTGGGTGATGCATAGCTATCTGGGCGACAAGACCGGCAACGCCATTCACCCGACACCATCAGGTGACCTGAAGCCGCAGGACATCAAGGTCTTTACCCGTCTCGACGAGATCGCGGTGGAGGACTCCACGGGCCGGGTCAAGCTGTCTTCATCCCAGCTCACAGGGCTGGACATGGGAATAGGCGTAGAAGCGGAGGCGGAGGAGCCGAACACGAGCTGCACGGTGCGCAGCGGAGACGCCCAGATCAAAGACGTTTCTGCATGGCACACCGATCCTGACGACGTGTTCATCATCCGAGCCGCCGCCTCCAACGCCGACCTCACCCCGAACTGCATCATCAAGCCGATGGCGACCATCTGGGATGACCCGATAGAGCCATCCTGGTTCTACCTGTGGAGCCAGGCCGTCAAGGACGAGCAGGGCCTGGAGCGCGGCGTCCGGCGGAAGGGCGACACGAGCAACCGGAACGAAGAGGTTTACGCGCCGTATTTCAGATGCGACTTCAAAACGTTCAGATCGAAGGCGGGCTGGCGGACGGGAGGCTGCATTAACCCCACGGCGAGCCGCATCTTCGAGATGTCCATGAGCAAGGACACGGCCTTCATCGAAATCACCCAGCACATCCAGGACGCGTTGTATCCGGCGACGAATAAGTATTCGTTCCCACCCCTGCGAGAAGAAGAACACGACTGGGACGAGCCATCCTATCCTCCCACCAAGATCGAGATAGGAACCCGAATAGCGAAGGACATACCAGGGAACTGGGCGGCCGCAGGAAGCGACCCGCTGGTCCGGGGACCCAAGGACATCGATGACGTCAATCGGGGAGAGTGGTCCAACCGCGAGCTGTTCATGGACGTGGGCACGGATCGCTATAAGCATTGGCTCAAAGACAGAGGAACGAATTACTGTAAATACTACTTCTCCGAGAAATATCCGGCGCAGACCCATCCCGACTATCCTGCGCCGGCAGTCTGGATGAACTGCGACGAGTACCCCTTCGCCACGACCAAGCAAGGAGCGGCCTCCGCGAACGGCCATTACTCCCTGCGTGCGGTGAGCGCCACACAGAACCGCGCCCATGGGGATGCCCTGGGGGCCTTCTACGCGTATTACCGCGTAGGCTCGAACAACCCCTTCTGGGTGGCGATCGTAGACTAGCCGCTTTTCACGGCGACCATGATGAAGGGAGGGTGCCCATGACCCCTCCCTTCATCGCTCAAACAGTGCCCGAAGCGTGCTCGTCAGGGTCGAACCCGTCAGGATCCAGAAGGTACTGGAAATTCCTGCTCGTAGTCTTGAGCACAGCGGGGTCATGAAAGGGCTCAGGCCAGATCTGTAGGTGGTGAACCAGTGCTCCCGCGTGATCGTCCAGACCTGTGACATGGAACCTGATGCGGTATGGTCCGGGACCGGCCGGTAGTGGGGTGAGGTCGTGGGTCCTGGGCTCATCCCAGTCCCACTCGAGCAGAACGATCCGGCCCGACAGGGACTCGAAACTGATCTCCACAGCGTCTTCATGGCTTTCGAGGTCGGCGCCCGGATCTCGATCGGCCACGACCACCGTGATGGGCACTTCCCCCACGTCGATGCCCATGTTCAGGGTGGCAAGGCCGGGTGTCACGCGGATGACGCCCACTGAAGAGGTGGGCGAGTCTTCGGAATCGCCTGACACATCTCCGTCCAGTAGTTCGTCCGCAAGGTAGACCTGCCCGTACCACACCTTGACCATTAAACGGCTGGTATCGACGGCGAACGGCTCTTCTCTGTCCATGCAGGCGAGTATAGAAAGCGACTTGACGGCGGAGCACCTGGTTCTCGTGATGGCCGCAGCAGCTCGCCGAGCAGGGCGACGGCGATCGTGTGGGGCTCAAGAACACGAATCATCGCCAGCGCTGGCCGTCGCCATGTGGGATCGGGTACTCCTCCACGACCCCGGCGTTGTTCCGGCTTGATGTGATGGGTCTGGTTGGTCCGGTCGCCATCTGGGCGAGTTGGCAAACGAGCACGACTTCTGCTGATCTTTCAGGTCTCTAAGCTTCGCTTTTAACCCGGTGACGGATGTTCTCGACGTAGGACGGCCACCGCGCGATGCTCCGAGTACGACCAAGTGCCCGGAGGTGTGTGGTGGCCGTCGTTTCCAGTGTCCTCCCGCCAGACCTGGCCCGCCCCCGGCCCGCCGATTTAGCGGCATTCCGGCAGCAGTTGATGAGCTGTTTCACCCGGCGCCGAGATGCGCTGTTCGAACTCACCGACGCCGTCCTGGCCGCCGGACCGATAACCTCGCTGCCGCACCTGTCGCTGGATCCCCTGCACCGGCGCGGGCACGGCAGCGTGTATGCCGCGCCCGCCAAGGGAGGCATCAACACCGGCGCGCTGCGGGATCTGCTCGCCCGCCAACTGCGCCGGCAACCTGCGGTGTTCGCCGTTGATGTCAGCTGCTGGGCGCGCAACGATGCCGAATGCTCACCCGGCCGCGGGTTCTACTACCACCCCACCCGGCACTCGGCCGGTAAACCGATCATCGCCGGGTGGGCGTTCTCCTGGCTGGCCGGCCTGGAGTTGACAACCAACTCCTGGACCGCCCCGCTGGATGTGACGCGCCTGCCGCCCGGCACCAACATCAACGACGCCGCGGCCACCCAGATCCTCGGCTTCCTGCCGCGCCTGCCCGACGCCGATGGCTATCTGCCGCTGTTCGTCTTCGACGGCGGCTACGACGCGGTGCGGCTGGCCCTTGCCCTGCAGGGCGCACCGGCACAGTTGCTGGTGCGAATCCGCTCCGATCGCTGCTTTTACGCCGACCCGCCGCCCGCCGAACCAGACGCCCGCGGCCGGCCACGTCGGCACGGCGCCAAATTCGTCTGCGCCGATGAGAACACCTGGCCCGCCCCGAGCGCCACCCTGTCGACAGCAGACCCGCAATACGGCACCGTCACCGTGTGCGCCTGGAGCGGCCTGCACGCCAAGACCCAGCAGCATGACGGGCACGGTAGTCGCGGTCCGCGCCCGATCGTGGTCGGCACCGTAGTCCGGCTCACCGTGACCGCGCTGCCCGGCCGCACTCGTAAACCCGCAACCCTGTGGCTGTGGTGGCACGGCCCCACCGGGTATCGCCTCCTGGACCTGGAGTTGCTGTGGCGCTCCTACGTGCGAAGGTTCGACATCGAGCACACCTTCCGCTTTTGCAAGCAGACCCTGAACTGGACCCTGCCCCGGCCCCGCACCCCCGAACAAGCCGACCGGTGGACCTGGCTCGTCATCGCCGCCTACCCCCAGCTGCGCCTGGCCCGTACCCTTGTCACCGACCTACGCCTGCCCTGGGAGAAACCCCTGCCCGCCCGCCGATTGACCCCCGGGCGGGTACGGCGCGCATTTCGCTCCGTTCACGCGGAGGTTGACACTCCCGCCAGCGCGCCACAACCCTGCGGGCACTCCCCGGGCCGCCCACGTGACACTCTCCGTGGCCCTGCTCCCCGCCATCCGGCCATCAAACGACCAACCAGGCGGCCTGACACTCATCACCGGGTTAAAAGCGAAGCTTACGACCTCGTGCATGATTGCGATGAGGGCGTGGTTCGCTGAGGCGATACTTTTTTGATCATGCTTTCTGTCCTCGGAGCCGGGTGGATGCAGTCTGCTGATCGGATAGAAGCGCGGCCACGGCGCGGATGGTTTCGGGCAGGTGGTCGCGGCGGCCGTGGTGGCGCGCCAAGGCCCTCCAGTTTTTTAGGTGGGCGATGCCGTGCTCGACGGGAATGCGCCGGGAGGAGTGCGCGTGCCGGGCTGCATCGTGATGGGCCATCAGCCATTGGACGTGTTCCAGGTTCCTGCCGCGCCGTTTGCGAGGTGGGGCGAGGATCTGACCTGCGCTCTGGCTGCTCAGACCCTGATAGCCGGCGTCAGCGAGGATCTGCAGGCCATGGGTGTCGGCCAGCAGGTCAACCAGTCCGGACCGGCGGGCTTGGGTGATGTCGGCGACCGATCCGGGACGGGTTTCGCCGCAAAACAGCAGCTGCCCTTGGAGGTTGGTGAGGACCATCGTCTTCATCGCGTTCATCCGGCTCTTGCCGGAGACGAAGCGATCTCGCTCGGGGGTGCCGGCGGCTGGGCGGCGGACGCGGATCTCCGTGGCGTCCAAGATCGCTTCTTGACCGCTGTCTCCCAGGTAGGCGATCACATCGGCCAAAGTTCGTAAGCGTCGGCCCGTGGTGATGCTGCACCCTCGGTCAGCCAGTAAGGGGCGGATCTGGTGGATGGCGCGGGTGATGGTGGAGCGGTCGACGCCGAACCAGCAACCCAGCACGTCATGGGTGACGCCGTGGCGCAGGTGCACCAGTGTGGCCAGCAGTCGATCGACGAACATCAGCTTGTGTTTAGCGCCGGCACCGAGGTTGCGTCGTCGTGGGCGACCGGCGAGCGCGGCTTGGTGCCGGGCCTGCCACAACGGTCCGATCTCGGCTACCAACTGCGCGATCACTTCGACCGACAGACCCGTAATCCGCCGGTTCTTCAAGATGATCGCGCGTGCGAGTGTTCTCACCACACCTGGCCCAACGAGCCGAGGCCCCAGAAGCCACGGCTAATCATGCACGAGGTCGTTAGGCCACCGTTGTCCCCCGCGGGTTGGCCGCGGTCGGTGGATCACTTCGCTGCATGCTCCTGCGGGCTCCAGAGAAGCACTGCTCTCCGCCGACCTGCCCTACCAGGCCATCAGGATGAAAAAGCCTCACTGATCATGCGCAGCGGTTGTGCTCATTACAGCATCGGCCATCGCTGGATCGCCGTAACTCTGCTGCTGGTCATCAGCAACTCCTGGCCGGTGGCACTCCTGGGGATGGAGGGTCTGGTACAACCACAGGCGAAGGTATCCAGGCAATCGGGAACCTGCCTCCGGCCGTCCGCGAAGATCGGTTTGCTAAATGACCGGCTTGGCTGTATGAAACCGGGTCTCCACGTTCCGAAGGAAGATCCACCACCAGGAGAGG
This sequence comes from Streptosporangium sp. NPDC048886, assembly GCF_055586905.1. Classification (NCBI taxonomy): domain Bacteria; kingdom Bacillati; phylum Actinomycetota; class Actinomycetes; order Streptosporangiales; family Streptosporangiaceae; genus Streptosporangium; species Streptosporangium sp. NPDC048886. The sequence goes on along the minus strand of NZ_JBVJHH010000001.1, from coordinate 533,664 downwards.
CGTAGTGACAGAACGTGTCGCCGAGCTCACAGATCAGGTTTACGTTGATCATTTTGAGTTTATGTTGCTGGATGTGGACGGTGCGAGCGGGCAACCAGAGGGTGGCCTTTCGCCTTTCGATCTTGCGGACCGGGCAAGGAGCTCTGGGTCCTGGTTCCAGGTCAGTGCGAATGTCGCCTTTTTCGTCAGCGGATACGGCTTCCATCAGGCGACCGTCGCCTTAGAACTTTGGGACGGCGAGCCGCCGCGGGACGAGGGCTGGGCCAAGGTTCTCGACGCGACCATGTTCTTGAGCTCAGGCGTGGTGTATGTCACGGGAAGCTTCCCGCCCTCGGGCAAGAGGCTTGATCTTCGGGCCCGCGGAGGGGAGTGGAATGTTCGCGCGAGTGTACGTCCGCTCGGTAACGGCCCCACGGATGCGTACCCGCCGGACAACATCGAAGAGTTTCGCATGCAGTTCTGGCGTGCCTACTGAGGTTGAACTGGTGGTGTCGTAGCCTCTGACGTGCCTTGATTGCCGGGTACATCGACATCATGAGGTACGCACAAGGCGGAGGACTGTCCGCCGAGCGAAGAGCGTTCCGCGAAAAGCCGCGGCTGCAGGCGGCCGAAAGGTTCGCCCGCGCTGAATCCAGCACGGCCATCGCCCGGGACCTGCAAATCAGTCTCCGGTCCGTTCAGCGATGGAAGAGGGACTGGCGGGCCGACGGGGCCAGAGCGTTGCGCCCGCACGGACCGGCCTCCCTGCCCCGGCTCGATGAACGGCAGCTCGCCACGCTGGAGCAGGAACTGGTCAAAGGGCCCGTCTGGCACGGCCGGCCCGATCAGCGCTGGACCCTGGCACGCATCACGACCCTGATCGGCCGGCGCTTCCATCTGACCTACACCCTCCAAGGCGCGCGCAAGCTGCTGATCCGCAACGGCTACTCCCGCCAGATCCCGGCCCGCCGCGCCCTGGAACGCGACCAGGCGGCGGTGACCGGGTGGGTGAAGGAGACCTGGCCGAACGTGGAAGATCCGCGGCGGCGCTCGGCGCCTGGATCGTCTTCGAAGACGAGACCGGCCTGTCGATGACGCCGCCGATCGCACGTACCTGGGCACCCCGAGGCCAGACCCCGGTCATCACCGTGCGCGGCCGATCCCGGCGCAGGATCTCGATCGCGGCCCTGGCCTGCTACAAACCCGGGCACCGTTCCCGCCTGATCTACCGGCCCCGCCCAGACACCCGCCCCGACGGGCACAAGTCCTTCGCCTGGAGCGACTACCGCGACCTGCTGATCGCCGCGCACCGCCAACTCGGCGGCCCGACCGTGCTCACCTGGGACAACCTCAACACCTACCTGACCGCCGGGATGCGCGCCATCATCGCTGATCAGGACTGGCTGACCGTCGTCCAGCTGCCCACCTACGCCCCCGACCTGAATCCGGTCGAGGGCATCTGGTCCCTGCTACGGCGAGGGTTCCTGACCAACGCCGCCTTCACCGGCCCAGAGCACCTGATCCGCACCGTCCGGCAAGGACTGCGCACCCTTCGATACCGCAGCGACCTCATCGACGGCTGCCTCGCCGGAACCGGTCTGTCCCTCACACCGGCATAACCACACACGACACCACGAGTTCAACCTCAGTAGAGAGTGACGGCCAGCTATCTCATGAAGGCACCCTCCATGTCCCAGGGAGGGTGCCTTCACGCTGTTGGAAGACGAATGGATGACTGGCCATGTAGGGAAGGTCACCAATGCCAATGCCAATCGCCGATGCTGTTCAGGCTCTCTCGGAGCTATGGCCTCAGTTTGAACGACAAGGGATCGGCCCCGACGAGGGCTCGATCGTGGAAGCCGCTGCTGTAGGCATGGTGATCGATGTCTGGCGCAATTCTCCAGTTGAGGACATGCATGCGAGCAGACGCGGTCCCACTGATGGTGAGATGTTTGCTGAGAGCGTGGCCCTACAACGAGTCGCGAAGTCCGTCCTGATCTCCACCTCCCCCTTCGCCATCTATAGTCTTGAAGGGCATCTTCTCAACCGAAGCCGACCTTGGGCAGGTGGGGGGCGCACTCTTCAGGAGATGGGATACGGCCACCTTGGGGCGTTCCAGAAGCATGTGAAGGAGCGTGTCTACGGCCTGCACAGCCTGAGCAAGGACTACGGACGCCAAGCACTATTGAGCTTCCTGATTGTGCAGGCGATCACCTACGGCCGAAGCCACCGAGGGATGCCGCTCTGGCCGACCATCGTGTCAGAAGCATGTGCCATAGTCGCTAACCCCAACCACGAGGGCTGGCGGGGAGCAGGCACTGAACTCCTGGCCAGAGCTCCAGTCGAGATGCCCCCTCCCGGCCTTCTAGGCCAAACACTGCTTGACGCACCCGACGAACTTCCCCTGTCGGTGCTTGAGTGGCTGGTCTACGCCGGTCCGATGATGATCGCAGAGACTCTCCTAGCGGCGAAGAATGCCGCCGAGGGCTGAGAACCACCTTCGAATCCGTGGGAAGGCATTGGGAAGGATCAGCCGCAAACGATCGGTGACAGCCGGATACGACCGGACATGACGAAAGCGCCCCTGACTGTGAACACGCAGGTCAAGGGCGCTTTTCGTATGATCACGAGGGGTAGGGCGGGCGGGACTCGAACCCGCGACCCAGGGATTATGAGTCCCGCCGTCCGCCGCCGCCAGACACACCTTCTACCTGCGCAAACGTTCCCATCAGCTCGCGATCTCACCGAACTTCAGCACGTATTCGGCACAGTGCTGCTCCACCGACAGCTACTTGGCGCGCCTGGTGCGCAGGAAATGATGTCCCGCCGAAGCGGCCCGCAGGCACCTGCACGCCACTGCGCCGAGCGGATCGGGGCGCGCCGCGCCCGCTGCGTCATCCCCGACAGCGAGCGGCATCGCCCCAAATGGCAGATGGCCGTGGAGATGCTCGACGAACTCGCGGGCTGGGGCCTGGCGCCGCCGGTGGTGGTGGCCGATGCCGGATACGGCGACAACGCGCACCTGCGCGCCGCCCTGGCCGAGCGCGGCCTGGCCTATGTGCTGCAGGTCAAAGGCGCGGTCACCGCCCATGACGTGCGCGCCCAGCCCGAGACGATCACCTACTCGGGGCTGGGGCCGCACCCCCAGCCGCGTTATCGCAGCAAGCCGGTCAGCCTGCGTGAGTATGCGCTGGCCGCGGGCCGCGCCGCAGCGGTGACGCTGACCTGGCGGACCGGCTCCAAAGGATCACTGACCTCGCAGTTTGTGATCGTGGCGGCCCGGGGGCCTCGTCCGCCAGCGCGCTGACCCGCTCGAAGTTGCGATCCTCGGTCACCCCGGAGGGCGACCGCTGCATGTTGATTCCGCAGTGAGACGCCGGGACCCCGAAGTTGCGATCCTCGGTCACCCCGGAGGGCGACCGCTGCTCCGGTGGTGCCGGGCGCGGGCCCTTCTGGGTTGGTGTTGCGATCCTCGGTCACCCCGGAGGGCGACCGCTGCCGGAGAGCTGGAGGTCCTGGTCGCGTGCGAGGCCGAGGTTGCGATCCTCGGTCACCCCGGAGGGCGACCGCTGCCACAGCTCGCTGATGCGGGCGCCGGTCATCGCTTGGATGTTGCGATCCTCGGTCACCCCGGAGGGCGACCGCTGCGCGTGGGTGGCGCGTCGCTGCATTGCTCAAAAGTGGTTGCGATCCTCGGTCACCCCGGAGGGCGACCGCTGCGCCGAGCGACTGGGACTGAGCCCCGGAGACGAGGTGTTGCGATCCTCGGTCACCCCGGAGGGCGACCGCTGCATGTCCAGCACCACACGGTCCCAGTACGGCGTGCAGTGTTGCGATCCTCGGTCACCCCGGAGGGCGACCGCTGCCATGGATCATGGCGGGCTCGGCGGCGCCCAGGTCGTTGCGATCCTCGGTCACCCCGGAGGGCGACCGCTGCTCTGGGAGACGCTCATGCCACACCTCGCGCGGCGAGGTTGCGATCCTCGGTCACCCCGGAGGGCGACCGCTGCGCGACCGGATGCCCAAGGCCAAGCGGCCCACGTGGGTTGCGATCCTCGGTCACCCCGGAGGGCGACCGCTGCCCCGCCCACCCCCTGACGGCACCCCGCACTTACGGGGTTGCGATCCTCGGTCACCCCGGAGGGCGACCGCTGCCACACGCCGAGCTCGTCACACAGCACCTTGACCAGGTTGCGATCCTCGGTCACCCCGGAGGGCGACCGCTGCCCCCGGTCACGGGCATCCGAGGGGCGGACCACGAAGGAGTTGCGATCCTCGGTCACCCCGGAGGGCGACCGCTGCTCTGCCTGCCGGCGGACCACTCCCCCAATCTCTGGGGTTGCGATCCTCGGTCACCCCGGAGGGCGACCGCTGCTCTGCCTGCCGGCGGACCACTCCCCCAATCTCTGGGGTTGCGATCCTCGGTCACCCCG
>NZ_JBVJHH010000001.1:518431-529152 GCF_055586905.1 Streptosporangium sp. NPDC048886 | reverse complement strand
GAGGGCGACCGCTGCGCCCGACCCGCACCCCCCGGCGCACGCCCAACGCTGTTGCGATCCTCGGTCACCCCGGAGGGCGACCGCTGCTCGCCCAACGTCCGACGCGGCGCCAAGTGGTATGAGCCGTTGCGATCCTCGGTCACCCCGGAGGGCGACCGCTGCTAGAGCCCGATATCGCCATGGCTCAGGGGCGCGAGGTTGCGATCCTCGGTCACCCCGGAGGGCGACCGCTGCCCAGGATGACACAGCGCGGACAGTGGCCGGCAGGGGCGTTGCGATCCTCGGTCACCCCGGAGGGCGACCGCTGCGCGCCGAAGACCGCGGGCATCTTCCGAGCCCTGTCGTTGCGATCCTCGGTCACCCCGGAGGGCGACCGCTGCCGCGCGCCGGGCGCGGGCCGCCCTTGACCCCTATAAGTTGCGATCCTCGGTCACCCCGGAGGGCGACCGCTGCCCCTCGGCCTACGCGTCGCCCTCATCCCCCTTGAAGTTGCGATCCTCGGTCACCCCGGAGGGCGACCGCTGCGATACTCCTTCGCCTGAAACGCGCCGTGCTTGGTGTTGCGATCCTCGGTCACCCCGGAGGGCGACCGCTGCATCAAGCTTCCGCCGTTCGTTGAATGGGACAAGTTGTTGCGATCCTCGGTCACCCCGGAGGGCGACCGCTGCCCGGCCGCCGGTCGAACGCCGGCGGCCGGCCCGGGGGGTTGTTGCGATCCTCGGTCACCCCGGAGGGCGACCGCTGCGCATCTGATCAGGCAATACGCCCTCACTGTACCGTTTACAAGAAATCTTCGATTTCCTTATCAAGGAACATATGGGGTGATACCTCATTCGGAACCTCTGGCGTGTCGCGTGAGCACTCCAGGTTCCGAACTACAGAATAAGTGGATCATGGTGCGGTACCGGCTCGGCGCAGCCGAGCCGGCACACGGTGGTAAATCCATTGGCAGGCAGCCGGTACACACGAACCGAGTCGTCATCTGCATCCACGATGCGGGTTGCCCCGTCAAGTAAGGTCAACAGTTCCGCATCGGTACAGGTGATCTCGAACACTGACTTTTGTACTCGATGTCCGTATCCCTCGCATAGCTTGGCCATCTGACGCAGACGGCGTCGGCCTTCTGGGGTGGCGGTCGCCACGTCGTAGGTCAACAGCAGTTGCATCAGCCGACCGTCCAGGGAACGTAGGAGGGGAGCTCTCCGCGGATATAGCGGGCGAGAAGACGTGCCTGAACAACGGGTAGAAGCGAGGCGGAGACTTTTCGGCCCAGGAGTCGGTGGGGCCATTCCTTTGTCTTCCATCCTTGCCATTCAGTGAGAACGAGGCGTCGCCCGTCTTCAGTCAGTTGCACAGCCCCGCCGGGAAGAGTCTCAAAGTGCTCTTTGCGAAGCTGTCGCCGGTTGAGGAGGCTGAGGGCGAGTCGGTCAGCGAGGATGGGCCGGAACTCCTCCATCAGGTCCAGGGCGAGTGCGGGTTTGCCTGGACGCAGGCCATGTAGAAACCCCAGATAGGGATCGAGGCCCACCTGTTCGGTCGCCCCGTGGACGAGAGCCCGGGTCAGGCCGTATAGGAACGACAGTAGGGCGTTTACAGGGTCGGTAGGCGGACGCCGGATGCGACTTGCGAACGGGGCGATGTCGGGTTGGGTGCGCATCATGCTGGCGAGGCCGTCGAAATAAAGACGGGCGGCCTGCCCTTCCAATCCCATGAGCTTATCGAGATCATCGGCTTCACGTGAACGTGCCAGAAGGTCTTCAAGGTCCTCAGCGAGAGCCCGCAAGGCCGTCTGTGATGAGCCGGTTGCGTCGCGGGCTCCGCGCAACAGCACCTGACGGGAGTTCTGGAGTTTGCCAGCGACGCAGCATCGAGCGATCTGCAGGCGTGTGTCCGGGACGGCGTGAGCGAGATGCTGGGCATGGCGAAGTAGGACGTTGCCGCGGGTGGGCCCGTCGACTCGGCCCAGAAAACGCCCAGATAGGCTCATCCACACCACGGATCGGCCGTCGTGGGCACAGCGAGTCAAAAGTTCCGCCGACAGCGCGACATGACCGTAGACAACGATACTGTCCAGACGCCGCAGAGGAAGGGTTCGTTTGGGGGCCTCGGGGATGACGACTTTAAGGCTGTCGTGGTCCAAGTGGAGGCTGGCGCCCTGAGTCTGGATGTAGAGGGTGTTGAGGAGTTCATTCATCCCAGGCTGCTTCTGGTTGGGGAAGGAACAGCATCGAGGCCGTACGGGTGAATGCCTGTGTGCGAGCCAGGACATGGGGCATGCACATGTCGCGCATTGAGCATCGTCGGCATCGTTGATCAGCCGGGGCGCCGGGAAGTGTCATGGCCGTAAGGATCTTTCTGACAGACTCGGCCAACGTGATGACGCGTTGCCGGATGGCAGCGTCAATAGTGACGGTGTGCCGCCGCCGATCCGCGCCGGAGTAAATGACGCCGTGCGGGACCGGCCGGCCGAACATCGCTTCCAGGCATATGGCTTGGCTGGCTACCTGGATGTCAGCGGGGCCACCGGGGGTGTAGGCGCCGGACTTGTGTTCGATCGGAACCACGGGGCCGTCATGGTGGATCTCCACGACGTCGCATACTCCGATCAGCGCGAGCTCGTCGTGCCACACGGGGAGGGCGCGCAAGGTGCGGATCGCGCCGCGGGTCTCATGGCCTGGCTCATGGACACGTTGGTGCATGAGCGTTCCGCGTATGGTGGCCGCGTCATCGGCGTAGCCGTCTTCAAGAAGGATCAGTCCGGCTTGACGGGGGCAGTATGCGTAGTGCTCCAGTGCCGAGAGAGTGACCTGGGGCCGCGGACCACTGGTGTCCGCGGCCCGCGGCGAGGAAGGATTCACCCGACCAGGCTGGCGAGCGTGACGCCGTCGGGCAGGTCGTTGCCAACGGTGATCTTGTAGTCATTGAAGGACCGCGGGGGCTTGGTCTCGTCGATCAGAACGGCCTCGATGCGGTCGAACAGTGTGTGGGCCGGTGCGCGGCCAAAAGCGTCATCGTGGCTAAAGACGTACAGGCCGCGCAAGGCCATCTCACCGCGGGTGGAAGCGCGGTCGTGCTCGAACATCAGGGTCAGAGCACGCCAGAAGGTTTCCAGGTCCTGGTTGTTCACTCCGGTACGGCCAGCCAGCGGGGCGCTGAAGTGGCCGTGTCCGAGGTAGAGCCCATAAGGGATCATGTGCTTGTTGCCCATCTCAGTCGACTCGCCCTTGTCGATGTCGTCCTGGCGGGTCTGAGTGATGCGGGTGATGCCGTGCTCCTGAGGAAGGACGGCGTGAATCGAGCGGGAGAACGTGAGCTGCAGAGGCCCCTGCACGCGCCCGCAGGGCTTAGTGCCGGTGCTCATGACCGCACCGAACATGCGCACGTCGTAGAAGGTCTGGCACATCCACTGCTGTGCTTCCGGCTCGGACTTGCGGCGTTGCTTGGGGTCCAGGTTTAGGGCGGCGTAGGCGCGTTCGTGCTGGGCGTTGAGTGCCACACCGGATTCGACGTAGATGTCATAGCCAGGCACGCCTTCATTGAGAAGTGCGACCATGTTGCGGATCTTTCGCTTGATCGCGACGTCGGTGACCAGTCCCTGCCCGGTTTCCGGATCGGTACGGGGCATGCCGCCGGCATCGGGATCGCCGTTGGGGTTGCCGTCGCGCACGTCAAACAGGAAGGCGAAGTCGTGCTTGCGTGCCGGGTCCAGGTGGGCAGACATCCTGAGGTTCCTTTCAGAGGACGATGGCGAATCAGTGGCCGGTCGAAGTTCAGGCCGGTGTCGCTACAGACGCCTTGTCGGCAGCGGCGGCGCGGGCTGCCGCTCGATCAGCGGCGCGCTGGTGGTGGTAACCGAGGACGAACCGGCCCTGGCCAGAGAGGTCCAGAGTCGCCGGGATCTCGGCGGTGAACTTGACCAGGACTTCGTCCAGGCGCTTGTCCAAGGCGACACTGGCCGCGCGCTTGGAGCCGCGCAGCCGCCGCAAGTGGCCGGTGGCGTTCTTGCGCAGCATCGTCAAGACGGCCAGGGGCCTGGCCATGGCGGCGCCGAAGAACTTGTCGGCGATGGTGGTGTTGATGTTGTCGAGCGCGGTGCGCTGAATGTTCTCCAGTACGGCGAACATGCGCCCGCTCAGGTAGGCGGGGTCAGTGCTGTCGGTGTTGAGGTGGTTCAACAGGATCTCCCTGAGAGCTGGGTTGGCACGCAGGAGCAGTACGCGTAGCAAAGCTGCGCGAATCAGGTCGACTCGGCCGTCAGCGCGGATGCGCTGAATGAGATGGGGCAGCAGGTGGGCGGGGAGCCTCGTGCCGTGCAGGGCTGCGGCCATGAGGTCACGTTCTGCAGAGTCAGGAGCGATGTCCTTGGTGTATCCCTGCTTGTCGTGACGGCCCAGGGCTATGGCCATTCGCCAGGCCGGGACATGTTGCGGGCCGTCGGCCCACAAGTCGGTCATGGCGTGATCATCGAACCATGCCTGTACGTTCTCACACAGCTTGATCAGAGGAACGTCGATCCAGTCGCGGATGACGACACGACTCTGATTGGCCGACAGGGTGACAGCGTAGAAGGCATTGTCATCGAGCCAGGGAGCTCGCTGGGCGGCGGGGAAGCGCACCTGTTCGATGATCGCGTTGATATCGCTGGGGTGAGCATCGCGGATGGCACCCAGAACAGAGATGGGTGCCGGTCGACGCAGCCACCAGGCCAGGACGCTGTCAGTGCCTCTATAGCGATGATGGGAGTCGGCCAGCAGTGCGTTCAGTGCTGCCATGGCCAATCCGCCGCAGGTATCACAGATCGGAGTGTTGGCCAGTTGGATGGTACCGCCACGGCCCTGTGCGGTCTTGTTGATCGAAATCAGCTGTGCATCACGGCCTCTGCCGTTGGCAACCGGGATGGCACCGGACTTGACCGGTTCGGGGATGGTGTCCAGCAAGGGACCTGGTTGCCCACATACCAAACAGATGCCGTGGCCGCTGGAAGAGCTCTTGCGCTCGCGGACGATCTGCCCCCAGGTGGTGACGGCGGAAGGTAGGTCATGCATCCAGCCGTGGTCGGTTCTGATCGCCACTACGTCGGTCGGCTTGGCCTCCTCGGGGATCATCACCTGAGAGAACGCGCCGCTTTCAAAGAAACGCACTACTGCCGCGGCCAACGGTTCATCCTTGGCCCAGCGATAGACCAGCTCAGCGAAGTCCGCGGTGCGCCGCTCAGCGTCTTTGACCTGTTTCTCGCTGTCGTCCTTCGGGACGGACAGGACGTACTGCAGGGTGTCGGTGAGCAGGAACGGTAGCGACCCAGTACCGGATCGTTGCACGTAAGGAGTGGCTCGCATGGCGCCGGCCTTGGCCTCCGTGCTGCTCAGATCGATCAGATGGTTACCCCGAGGCCGGCCTTGGGCATCCAGGTCGATGGCCCAGCGCACACTACGGTGCCGGTAGTACGGGGGCGGCAGGTCACGGCGGTCTCGAGCATGCATGGCCAGGCGTTCGATCAGCATGCTCTCACCGCCGTCCGCCGGTGCCGCCTGCTGCGCTCGTAGGCAGCTCAGCGCCCTCACGCGGCACTTGGAGGACGCCGTTTCTCAACTCGGCCTCGAACCAGCGATAGGTCTCGCCGGCCTTGTCGTAGACGATGCTGTGGAGCATCACGCCCAGCTTCTCGTTGCGTGGGATGGGTGCGCGGTCGGTCTGGGGGTGAAACGACGCGGAGAACTCGCGCACGCCCAGGAAGGGCTGGGAGAAGCATGCGCCGCGCTCTACCCTGCGGCGGAACTGATCACGGTATTTGGCGTCGGGGGCTGTTGCGTGCGGGCGCAGTCGCACCTGGGCGTGGATGCGGTAGGCGACATCGCGTAGGAAGACCATGTTGCGCTGGTCTCGGTCAACCTCGGCGTCGAAGCGAACAGAAGGATCGCTCATGGCCTCACGCACCCAGCTCAACGAGAGCATCGAGGAGACCTCATTACGGCGGATAGACGCCCATCGGATGGGTGTCAGCAAGTCGATTTGCGTGATGTAGTAGGAGAACTCCGGTTTCCAGAAGATCGCTTCTAGAACGCCCTTGGCGGCCGATGGGGTCATCATCGGATAGCTCAACCGCTCGGTCTTGAACTCCGGTCGGGTGAAACAGGCATAAGGGGCCTGTACTTCCACGACCAGAGGCGGGGATGGATGGTGAGCGCGACGGGTGGTCAAAACACCAGCTCCTGAGGATCGGGGGAAGTGATCTCGATGCCTCGCTGTGGGTGGTAGTCACCCAGCCACTCGACGAGGTCACCGATGACGGGCGCCGCAAGCCCTTCGTCAACCGCGCGTCGAGCGGCGCCCCGGGGCAGGGTCGCCAGGTATGGACGAAGCGCACGTAGCTGGGCGCCAGCCCCGGGATAGCCGTTGCGCAGGTGATCCAAGATGCGCTCCAACTGCTCGATGTCGCCGTACGGCACCACGACGGGAACGGTCCACTCGTCAATCATTCGGAAAAGCTCGGACACCCGCGGGAAATCATGCGCTTGGCGTTCCTTCTGGATCTCCTGGCCAGCCTGCTCGACGTTGTGGAAGTCGAACCGTGCACGGTAGTAGACCTCAAGAGCATCCAGGTCGTCTGGGGAGCAGTGAGGGCCGAAACGATCGCGTGTAGCCTCCAACGCCGCGCCATACAGCATTTGAGCGGCTTTGTTACCGTCTTCCGGATCGAAGACCACGACTCGTCCGAATGGGAGGCGACCACTGCGGTTGACTCGCCCGGCGGCCTGCTGCAGGGAGTCTGCAGGCGCGATCGCCCTAAAGCCGACTGAGAAGTCCAGATCTACGCCTGCCTCGACCAGTTGAGTGCTGATCACCGCAACCGGCTGACGAGCATCGAGGAGCCGTCTGACTCCCTCCAGAGTGTGTCGGCGATGCGCGGCCGCCATACGGGTGGACAGGTGCAACGCAGGGCGGCGGTTGTCGACAAGCTGATGCAGGCGGCTGGCGTCTTTGGTGGTGTTGACCACCGCCAAGACCTGCGGCTGTGCCGCTACTTCCTCGGCGATCTGTGCAAAGGTCGGCTTGGGGTCCAGCTGCCATTCATAACGCACCCGGTTCAGCGCCTTGTACAGCGGTTTCGGCTCTGCGATCACGTTGTATATCGGCGTCGTACGCAATGGGCTGAGCAGTTCGAATGGCGGCTGAGTGGCTGAAGCCAGCAACACCGTAGTGCCGAATCGTTCGGTCAACGTGCGCAGCGCCGAAACGATCGGGATCAGCAGCCGGTCCGGCAACGCTTGCACCTCATCCAGCACGATGACCGCCCCGGCCAGCCGGTGCACCCGCCGCATCGCTGCCGGCTTGTTGCTGAACAGCGACTCGAACAGACGGATCGTGGTCGTCACGACGAAAGGCGCGTCCCAGTTCTCCGCGGCTAAATGCGCCCAACGGCTCTTGGCGTCACCGCCGTCCAAATCGATCCCGCTGTGATGTTCCAGTACGATCGGCTCCTCGCCGTCCCGATCGAGGAGACGCCGGTAGACGTCGGCGTTCTGTTCAGTGATCGACATGAATGGCACTGCCACGATGACACGTCGCAGACCATGGACATGTGCGTGATGCACCGCGAAGCCACCCGCAGCAAGCGTCTTTCCTGATCCGGTCGGGCCAGGAAGCCGGTAGATACCCTGCGGCCCTTGCGCTGCGATGACGGCTTGCTGGTACACCTCTTGGCGCAATCCGTCGATCGGAGACGACTCTGCTTCGTCGAGCAACTGTGAGCGTCCGTGTTCGAAGCGGTCAACCAGATGAGCAGCGCTTACCGAGTGCAAGGGCCGAGCTGCGGCGGCGAAATGAGCTTCGGTGTCTAGAAAATCAGCATCGACGACCGTGCTGTACACCATGCGCACCAGCAAATCCAGTGCATACGGATCCATCTCAACCGCTTCCGCCAGCCATGTCGGCAACGCAACAGGGCCCGACAGATGGATCTCCGGAACGATCTCTCCCACCCGCTGGGTCGCCTCGGCAACAAGCGGATGATTATCGGCGAACCGCAGCTCCGACTGCAAACGTGCCCGGCTTGGCAGACCACCGTGATGTCCGAACACGATCGCCGCCATGATCCCTAGGCTCTGCTGATCCAACAGCCAGGCGCCCGCGTGTTTGTGCGGGATACCGACGCGACCGCCGTGACTCTCCGCTCGCATCAGGCCGCGCTGCCACTCGCACGAGCCCTTGCCCACGTCATGGACAAGACCGCAGTGAGCGGCCAGCGGTCCGGCATCGAAGATCTCGCCAAATGCACCTGCCCGCCACGCTGTGCCTCGAAGATGATCAGCAAGCTCATGGCGAAGCCCATCACCATCACGTGCACTATGCGCCCACAGATGCTCGGCCATCCCACTCCTTCATAGCGAAAACAGCGAGAGCCGCACTGTAGGAGACGCCACCGACATTTATCGCGGGATCGACATCCATAGTTACCGAACAGATTCGATTACCCTCAGCTATGCCAGCCGATGATTCATCCCTAATGAGAAGTTTAGTATTATGGTCATCCGTTATCACTGGAGGTGGTAGTCAATAAAGCTGTTAGTTGCACTGGTGCGCCCCTCGGTCACCCCGAAGGGCGACCGCCACCGCTCGGAGCGGCCGTGCCCGTAGACGTCGGCGGTGTCGTTGCGATCCTCGGTCACCCCGAAGGGCGACCGCCACCCGGCAGCGGCGCTTCACCCGCGTGGCCCTGGCCGCGTTGCGATCCTCGGTCACCCCGAAGGGCGACCGCCACCCGCCCGCCCAGGTGCCCTTGTGGCCGCGCGGGCAGAATGTTGCGATCCTCGGTCACCCCGAAGGGCGACCGCCACCCGGCGCCGGGGCGTTCTCGGAGGGGCTCTATCGGGGTTGCGATCCTTGGTCACCCCGAAGGGCGACCGCCACCCGGCGCCCGGGTTCGGCTGGGCAACGGCGCCGAAGGTGTTGCGATCCTCGGTCACCCCGAAGGGCGACCGCCACCGCACCTGGAGCGCGCCGGGCACGCCGTACTGGCCGTTGCGATCCTCGGTCACCCCGAAGGGCGACCGCCACGAGCCCCGCGGTCGGCGCCGTCACCGCACCCCTGTACGTTGCGATCCTCGGTCACCCCGAAGGGCGACCGCCACCTTCCTCACCAGCTGACGTACCTCAGGCGTCGTGTCGTTGCGATCCTCGGTCACCCCGAAGGGCGACCGCCACAGCACGTGCAGCCATTCACCCGTATCAGCGCCTACGGGTTGCGATCCTCGGTCACCCCGAAGGGCGACCGCCACGGCAAGAGCGGCGATGCCGCCGATTCCCATGGTCCAGTTGCGATCCTCGGTCACCCCGAAGGGCGACCGCCACCGGCGTGAACGGCAGCGTCCACGCGGCGCCCCAGTCGTTGCGATCCTCGGTCACCCCGAAGGGCGACCGCCACATTCGAGTCTGACCGGACAGGCGAGCAGTGGGCTGTTGCGATCCTCGGTCACCCCGAAGGGCGACCGCCACGTTCGCCATCCAGCACTCGCCCTCAGTGCCGTTGCTGTTGTGATCCTCGGTCACCCCGAAGGGCGACCGCCACCTTCGGGCGCCGTCTGCCCGGCCGCGCACCCGCCGAGTTGCGATCCTCGGTCACCCCGAAGGGCGACCGCCACAACGCAGGCCGCCCGCGAATGGGGCATCCCCGCAGGTTGCGATCCTCGGTCACCCCGAAGGGCGACCGCCACCTCCGGGCACTGGGCGCTGACGAGGAGCCGGCCGGTGGCGTTGCGATCCTCGGTCACCCCGAAGGGCGACCGCCACATGTGCCGGCCGGTACGTACGCCTTCCTCACCCTGTGGTTGCGATCCTCGGTCACCCCGAAGGGCGACCGCCACGCGATCCACTGCCGCCGGTCGGTCCGTGCGGAGGAGTTGCGATCCTCGGTCACCCCGAAGGGCGACCGCCACCCGCGGCTGACCCATTCCACTCACGGCCCCGAACGGTTGCGATCCTCGGTCACCCCGAAGGGCGACCGCCACCCGCTGTACCTCGGGCACCCGGCCGGCCAGCCCGGCGGTTGCGATCCTCGGTCACCCCGAAGGGCGACCGCCACCGAGCCTGCGGCCGAAGAGCCGGGTGAGGCCCAGTGTTGCGATCCTCGGTCACCCCGAAGGGCGACCGCCACCGCGCGGCGGGCTGGTGAGACAGGGACCGGTGTGCCCGTTGCGATCCTCGGTCACCCCGAAGGGCGACCGCCACCCTCCGGGCGGTCTGGGACAAGGCCGTCGCGGAGGTTGCGATCCTCGGTCACCCCGAAGGGCGACCGCCACCGTAGGATCGCCCGGTACCTGCGCAATCCCGGGGAGGTTGCGATCCTCGGTCACCCCGAAGGGCGACCGCCACTAGTGCTCAACGAGACTGACGCCTCGATTGGCGAGGTTGCGATCCTCGGTCACCCCGAAGGGCGACCGCCACAGCGTTGCTCTGGCGTTCTCGACCAAGGATGTCCTCGCCGTTGCGATCCTCGGTCACCCCGAAGGGCGACCGCCACTTGAGCAGGCCGAGCGCCTGGCGGCCATCCGAGCAGTTGCGATCCTCGGTCACCCCGAAGGGCGACCGCCACTCCTCGGGGATGCCCTCGGCGGCGGCCCACTCCTTGTTGCGATCCTCGGTCACCCCGAAGGGCGACCGCCACCCGCGTCGAGGATGGCCTGCTGGCCGGGATCAGGGATGTTGCGATCCTCGGTCACCCCGTA